>NZ_QEHL01000010.1:0-935 GCF_003116525.1 Pseudarthrobacter sp. AG30
AAGCAAAACCAAACAAGCCCTCGTCCGGAGAGCAATCACCCGGCTCATCAACGGCTCCGAGCTGCTAACCGTCTCCTCAGTTGCCCGGGCAGCGGGGGTCAGCCGCTGGCTGATCTATAACACCCCGGAACTGAAAACCGCGGTCACCCGCGCAGCGGCGCAGCAGCGCGCGACCTGGGCACAGGGCCATGAACAGACAGGAATGACACCCAAAGGCGCCGTGACCGAACTCCTGCGGCTCCAGGAACGACTCGCCACCGTCACCCAGCAACGCGATCACTACAAGCGCGCAGTGAACACCAACCTTGCCGAAGCCCTGGCCGGAAGAACCCCGGAACAGATGGCCAGCTACATCAGCGAACTGGAAACCCAACTCAGCACAGAACGCCAGAACACTGATAAGGCCCGCACAGCGATCTCACTACTCGAAGCCCAGGTCGAAGACCTGAACGACCAGCTGCGCGCCGCGCAGTCCATCAACAGGACCATGATGAAACAACGTAACGAGGCAGTGCCCGTCACAAAGCTCGAGGCCCGAATACCTGAAAGGGGCTAGACACCGTCCGGCACGGGCCGGCCCTCAGCAGACTGCGCACGGACATACTCGGCGGTCTTCTCATAACCCCGTGAAATGTATTCCTCTAAAAGGCGCGACTCAACCCGCCACTGCCCCCGGCCTCCAACCTGAATCGCAGGCAATTCGCCTGACCGGACCAGGGCATACGCCTGGGCTGAGGAGATATTCAGAATCTCCGAAACATCAGCCAACGCCAGAAACCGCTTCTCAGCCACAGCACATCACGCCCCAAAGACTACCCAACCGGGCCCTACGATCCTCACGAACCGCACAGAAATCAATCACCGGAATCAAGCCCTCCGGCCAACAGCTCCGGGCAGAAATGGCATCGACCCCCGTGACTGGGCAAGATAACCCC
>NZ_QEHL01000011.1:0-31301 GCF_003116525.1 Pseudarthrobacter sp. AG30
GTGACTGGGCAAGATAACCCCTGGGCCCGAATTGCGCGGCCTTAATTTCGCCGCTTCTCAGCAGCGCGTAGACCATCGGTTTGCCAAGGTTGAGGATCTCCTGGACGTCGTCCATCGTCAGCATCCTCGGGAACGGCGTTGACGTCCGTGCGCCGGTCTGGTTCGTGTCTTCGGTCCGATGGCCCATCGCTACGTGTCCTCGTTTCGGTGCTGCATCTCATCCATTGTTCTCTGCCCTCGCCGCAGCTCGCCGGCCGGCACCGGAGGCCACGGCTTGCCGCCGTTGTACTTGCGCTGCAGGCGCTTCACTTCACGCATCGTTGCCCGGACGATCAGGTCCGACACACTGGCGTCGCCTTCCTGCAGCCCGGCGGCCTTGAATGCCGCCCGGACCTGTCCGGCTTGGTCCTCGGTGTAGTACGGCGTGAACGCCGGAATCCGCTTCTGCTTTGCCATCAGCAACGGCCCTGGTTAGACGGCACGCAGCGTCCGCGGCCACGGGTGCAGGCTATCCAGGTAGCCCTTTCCGCGCGTTATCGAGCCGTCCTCATTGAATCGGATATCGGAGTGCTGGTGGCTGCCGCCGGCGTGAGCGATAGCGGCCAGGACCAGATCCAGGTTCTCCCGGTCCAGCCCCGGCACAACGTCACCCAAAACCACCGGGACATCCTCGGCAAGGGACGCGGCCAGCATGAGGAAGCGGCCCTCACCGCCAGAGAGCGGACCGACCTCTTCCGGTATGGACGCAAAGTCAATCCACGCGCTGACCTGGTTAGGTCCTTCCGGCTCGGTGCTCGTATGGATCCATGGGTTGCCCGGCTCAGCGAACTTCCCCCCGAAGGCCCTGAGCAGCAGCTCCGTTGCCGCCTCGGTGGTGTACATCCCTCGCGCCCAGGCACGGAGGTCATCTGCATGCGACATTGGGTGTTCCTTTTTACTCATGGTTTTGATGGTGCGGTGCCTGTCGGGGCCAGCGTATCTGCTGACCCCGACAGGTGTGCTGCCTAGAACGGGGGTTCGGAGTCGGGTCCGTTGCCCCAACCGCCGGCGGCGTTGCTGTTCGCCGGTACGGCCCAGGGGTCATCCTGGGGCGCCGACTGCGCTCCCCCGGCACCGTTCCCCTGGCTCCCGAAACCTCCACCAGCCTGGCCGCTGCTGCGCTGTGCGCGGTTGACCTTGGCAATCGCGTACCGAAGTGAGGGACCGACCTCGTCCACTTCGAGCTCGATCACGGTGCGCTTCTCCCCTTCCTTCGTTTCGTAGGAACGGGACTTCAGCCGGCCGGTCACGATCACGCGCATGCCCTTGGTCAAGGACTCGGCCACGTTCTCCGCCGCTTCCCGCCACACACCGGCCCGGAGGAACAGCGTCTCCCCGTCCTTCCACTCATTGGACTGACGGTCGAACGTCCTGGGCGTCGACGCGATGGTGAAATTCGCGACGGCCGACCCACTCGGGGTGAAGCGCAACTCTGGGTCCGATGTCAGGTTTCCAATGACAGTAATGGTGGTTTCGCCGGCCATGATGGTTCCTTTTCCTCGTGCGCTGGTGATGCTCTCGATGGTTGTTGTCGGTTCATTCTGGAGTTCGGTCCCACACGGTTCGTCGTGGGTGAGGTCGTTGGGTTGGAACTGGTTCGCAGTGTGCGCGTCCCAGAGACCGCCGTCCCCGAGCGGGGCCCGGTTGATCGTCTGAAGGTACCGGTCATCCCCTCCCCTGTCCGGGACGGAGTAACCGTCGTACAGGTCCTCAGCGAAGGGTTCCACAATGGCGGGTTCTACAACATAAGGGTCCACAACGTCGGAGGGAATCCGGCCGCTCGGGTTGACCTGCCGGAACAGGTCCACCTCCAACGGGATCCGTGGGCTGAGTTTGTACCCGACGACCGGGCGCAGGGTGGCCATCGTCCTCACGCCGCCTTGTGACTCATGGCTGCTTGGACGAGCTTGTCGCGGCGCAGGCCGGACCAGTGGTCCTGGTCATCGGCGTTGTTCACGACGACGGGAGCCTGGGAGTAGCCGAGTTCGGCAGTGATGTACTCCAGCGCTGCCGGGACATCGGTGATGTCCACGGCCGTGTACGTGATGCCCTTGGAGTCGAAGTAGTCCTTCGTCTTCTCACAGTTCGCGCACTCGGGCTTGGTGTAGACCGTGTAAGCGGTCGGTGTTGCAGTCATTTTCAGCACCTGGTTTCGTATCACATGAGTTTCGTTCGTCTGGCTGACTTGCTACCTCAATTCTACCAATCATTCAACTCAATGAATAGGATCTTTCCGCGTATTTTAGGGGTTTTCGGGTTACCTCTTCCTCCAGAAATGAGTGCAGGTGACCCTGCGCCTGATGCTTCGAGTGGAAGGAAGGTTATCGATCTCAGAAGCTGACTGCACAGAAGACCACACGGTTGCGAATCTGCGCATATGACTTCTGACCTAGGGCTGCTCGACATATCCCTGTACTAAAGTGCGGATCTGCATCAGAACAATCAATACAAAGAAACAAGGTCACCGCGAGTTCTGTCAGAGCTGCTCGCGCCTCGGCGAGGTAGAGACAGTGACGCCGCCAGTGTTCATGGTTGAGTTGTATCGCCACGTATGCCAGACCCAACAATGCGGCTGCCGTTGAAGCCAAGTATTCAAAGAATGGCACCCAATACTGAACGAATCATCGGCCACAAAGCCCCTTGCTGAGGGCGACGATCATACGGCGGCAGGGCGGACCGCTCTCACAAACGAAGGATTACAGGAGGGCGGGTAAATAGAGAACCGGTCCATTCCACTCTTTTATTCTTATTTCACTTGGGTCGGGACAGTGCGGTCAGTCGTGGTGCCGTTTCCAAGCTGACCGACGGGATTGGAGCCCCATGACCACGCCGTCCCACCGGCCGTGAGTGCATATGCTGACCAGCCGCCGACAGCAACGCTTTGGACGCCCGTGAGTCCTATGGCTTGGACTGGCACGGCCGAGCCGGTAGTTACAACGGAGTCTGTGGTGGTGCCGTTCCCGAGCTGACCGTGGTTGTTGTAGCCCCACGACCAAACGGTTCCGTCGGCCTTAAGCGCATGCACAGACCAGGCGGCAGCTGAGACGCTCCGCACGCCCGCAAGTCCCGTGACTTGAACAGGCAAAGCTGAGTTGATGCTGTTGCCGTTGCCTAGTTGGCCAACATTATTGGCCCCCCAAGACCAGACCGTCCCGTCGGTCTTGAGCGCATATGCAGAATAGTTTCCAGGATCGGGGGAAAGTTCTACTACAACATTCTGAACTCCACTGAGGGCTGCCACCTGTACGGGCACGGCGGAGTCTATGGTTCCGCCGTTCCCGAGCTGACCGACTGTGTTGATACCCCACGACCACAGGGTGCGGTCGGCCGTTATGGCATACGCCGAGCCGTCGCCGGCTGTGATGGACTGGACGCCAGCTAGTCCCGCGACCTGGACGGGAGAGGCAGAGTCAGTGGTCCCCCCGTTCCCAAGCTGACCATGGTCATTCTGGCCCCAAGACCAAACAGTCCCGTCGGCTTTCAGGGCGTCAACTGAACCGTTGCCGGCTGTGATCGACTCCACGCCTGTCAGGCCTACGACCTGGACTGGAGCTGGCGAATCAACGTTGGCACCATTACCGAGTTGTCCGTGGTCGTTGTGACCCCAGCACCAGACTGTCCCGTCGGTCTTCAATGCACATATCGAATACCCGAAACGTCCGACAGCTATGCTTCGGACGCCGGTCAGGCCTTTTATCTGTGCGGGCACGAAGGAGCCGATAAAGGGCGTACCGTTTCCGAGCTGACCGAAGGTGTTAGTGCCGCCCCAGGACCACACTGTGCCATCGCTCCGCACGGCATAAACCGAGTTGTCGGCTGAGACATTGATTACATTGGTCAATCCTGTGACCTGGACGGGAACCGCGGATGGGTCCGTGGTGCCAATTCCAAGCTGGCCTTCGTCGTTATATCCCCAGGACCAGACGGTCCCATCTTCCTTCAAAGCATATGCTGAGCCGGAATCGGCTGTAATTTTCCGGACACCGGTTAGAACCGTTGCTCCGGAAAGCTGCTGCATCAACGTTGCAGCGATCGTGGAGCCGACGCCCATGGGGTTTTTTTGATAGCTCAGCGTGTGCACGTTGAAGCCAGCAGTGGTACTGGTTTTGTCGACGATGGTAGCCCATGAGAAGTCGCAGACCATATCTCCTAAGTTGCAAACGTCGTACGTGCTCGACGGTGTTGGTACATCCCGTTCGCCAACGGTAAAAAAGCTCTTGATGCCTTGGGCCCCCGGGTCAGCAGTTCCGTAATGCATGGCCGCCGTGTTGCTCTTCCTTCCTGGATCAGCGATCAAAACGGTCGCGGTGATACGCCCGAGGAGGCCTTGGCTTGACGCATCGTTCTTATCGCTCAGACGAAGAAGGAGCTCATGCATGACCAACGCGCCCTGCGAGTATCCACCTAAAACAAACCGTGCATTGGGGCACTGCGCCGCTTCTGTCGTAAGTTCGTCAGTGGCAGATTTGACGCCCTCATCAATGCTTGCCAGGTAAACATTCACATGATTCACCACATAGGAAGCCGCGAAGACTGCCAACCCGGCGCTTGGTCCCGTCAGCAGGAGCGCTGCGAGGACTGTTTGTTCTTTCTTTGAAAGAAAGAGGACATTCACGTTGGACGCTGGGTACACGACAAAAAGTGACTTCACAGACACGTTTCTTGCCGTCAAATACCCAGACATCTGGTCGTACACCGCATCGAGCTCCGGCCCCAAACCTGAGTCTTTTCTAATTGTCTTACCCGCGGCGTCCTTGACGTTATAGGCATCCCTTTCCCCGGAACCGCGGGCTCCAATGAATACCACAGAAGGGCAAGCGGTACCTACGGTTGGAACGGTGGCAGTCGACACCGCAGAAGGATCTGCAGCGAAGGAAGCCGGGGGTGCGATAAGCGCAACGAGCCACAAAACAACCAAAAAAACCGAACCAAAGCGACATCCGCTTTGGGACCTTCCAGCGTGATGGTTCCTGCCGTTCGACGTGATGGAGGAATATTTAGCGCGGGCAACGAGGGAACGCGCGCCTCTCTGGAACGCAAACATGGCTGCACCTTTCGTGCGAGACCACAATTTGCTGGAGGGTCGATATGGCGTACAGCAGCTTCCCCAAGCCGATGACTCCCCAAAGTCATACCCTCGAGAGATCGAGACAGTCAATAGCCCAGCACAGACCCGCGGGAATTCGCCGGCACCCTGGGACTCTCCGTACCCATTCTCTACCGATGGGTCCCGGCAACAGGAGCGTCCAAGGCGCCAAAGAAGTAGTTCCTGCGGATTGGTGCAGGCGGCTTCCGAAAGATGACTGTTGGCGTAGAGGACTATTGAGCAGAATGCAGTTTCGTGCAGGGCACTTCTGACATTTCGATATCCCTACCCATCTGCACAAACCCGGAATTTTGTTGGCGCTTGTGCAGTCAACCTGTGAAAACGACAAGGGTAACGCCGCTGGCGACTGTGGTCATCCCCGCAGGTTCCCCCGGCGGAAGCCACCATGCGCCGTATAAGGTTTGTGCCGGCTGTGGTGCCATGAGGGTCCTTGGGTGATGGGCGATGTGAAGAGGTGTCGTCCCGGCTGAAAGAAGTGGCTGTCCTGGCATGGGTGTGCCGGTGGTGTCGGTGGTGGACCATGGGAAAGGTTCCCGGCCGGGCAGGATGCCCGGCAGTGTGTAGCCTGCAGTGAGGTACCGTCCAAAGATTGGCGGGCTGGCGCGGGACGGGGGGTGTGGAGTATGGGTGGTGCGCGGCGTGCTGCTCCGAATCCGGAGTGGGTGCAGATGTATCGGAGGGGTCTGCCCGCGTCCAGGATCGCCTCGTTATCAGATGCCGCGGGATCCACGGTCCGGTATCACCTGCACATCGCAGCGAACGACAACCCGTCCATCCGGGCCGAGCATCGCCGGGCAGCCTCGCCCCTTCCGGCCAGGCTGGACGGCCGCAGCCTGAAAAACCTGGAGGACGTTATCGCCCTGTACCGGGCGGAGCGCCGGCTGCCCAGCTCCCGGGCGAAGTCCGCACGGGAACGGGCCCTTAGCAGCTGGCTCGGGCGCAAACGTCAAGACTCCGCGAATGGCACCCTCTCCCCCACTGTCAAAGACCGACTTGCCGAAATTCCCGGCTGGGACGCGCCACGCCGGCAGAAGGAACACCGCGAAGACCTGTGGAATCGGCGCCTGGCCGAACTCACCGCCTACCGGGCCGAGGGCAACGACTGGCCCCTGCACAAAAAGGCCGGCACCGAGCAGGAGCGGGTACTTGGCGTGTGGCTCCACGGACAAAGAATCACCTCCCGCCAAGGCACATTGACCCCCGCCAGGCAGGCGCGGCTGGACGCGGAGTTGCCGGGATGGCGCGAAGGCCGGGCCCGGCGGGGCGGGCGACCGAAACCAGCCCACCTTGAAAACTAAGCATGCTTTCTATTAGTTTGGTGTCAGCTTCTCCGCCTGTCCCCCATCAGGCGGAGAAGCTGCCAGGAAGGCCCCGCACGACGAACGTTTTGCGGGGTTTTTCGCTATCCGCACTTGCGCAGCGGGTGCCAGTATCCGAACGGCAGAGGGAGTATGCAGTGGCCCAGGGCGATATCGAGACGTATTACGAAGACGGCCAGTGGAAGAACAAGCGCGAAGGCGCTGACCGCGCGTTTGGGGCCGGCTACGGCACCAAGGAAGAAGCGGTGGCTGCGGGCCGGGAAGCGGCCCAGGCTGACAAGGTGGAGCACGTCATCAAGAACCAGGACGGCCAGATCGCTGAGAAGAACAGCTACGGCCACGATCCGCGGAACGTCCCTGGCTGATTGCCGAGTGACGCCTTTGCGTTGCGGTTTGTCTGGAGACACAAGAATGGCCGGCGGTTAGGCCGGCCATTCTGCGTTCTCCTCGGCAAAGGAAACTTATGGATTCAGCTTAGCTGAATGTTCTTCTTCGAGTGCTGCAGCCGCTGGGAGCGTCGTTGTTCCCTGGGGGCGCGGCACCTGGTGGGCGCGGACGTGGGGTGCGTTAATCGGCGGTCCGTCGCTGGTGAGTGGCTGCTGTGGTTCGCACTGGGCGGCGGACCGCCCGACTTCTGGAAGGTTCCTGGCCTTCCTGCGGCGATTGGGTTGGGGCCTGTGCCGGGCGGGGTTTGGGATCCGCCGCCCGGCACAGAAGCCGTGGTCTATCCGGCTGTCTCGGTCTTGTCGCCGCTGTCGATGATGATCTGCTCAACCTCGCTTGCGGTGTATCCCCAGAGGACCAGCTGGTTCAGGTAGTCCCGGTGGGTTTGGCTCGGTGAGCGCCACGCGTCTTTCTGGATGGTCTTTTCGTACCCGGCGCAGATCAGGGCAATCAGTGCGACCTCCGGCCGTGCGGTCGTTTTGGCGACGTGGTCCCGCAGCGGGTTCCACGCCCACTGGTTGGATTCTTCGATCTTCAATCCGGCCATTTCGGCGGCCACCTTGCCCTCGTAGCCGCTGGCGGTTTCTGGGTGGTGGGTGATCGCGTGTGCGGTGAAGTACTGCCAGCCCTTGGGTGCCTGCTTCTTTGCCAGCAGGTTTTTGACCCATTCGCGGCGGACGGTTGTAGCGGACAGCATCAGCTTGTTGTTCTCGATCAGGGTCTTCCGTTCGGCCTTCTGTTCCTCGGTCATGGGGCCTTTCGGGGCCGAAGAGGTGCCGTAGCCGCCGTAGTAGCGGAGCGTGAAGCCAAGGTCTTTCCAGCCGGTCACGACGGGGACGGCGGAGTGCTCGCCGCGGTAGCCGGTCTCGATGTAGACGGCGTTGCCGTCCTCGTCGGTGGCCGGTTCCCCATCTGCCCTTTTCAGGGACGTGACGCGGAGGGTTTCGCTGTCCTCCCCGTACCCGCATTCGGGAACCACGATGGTTCCGGCGGCTTCCAGCTCGGCGGTGAGTGCGGCCAGCGCGGCGGCGCGGTCGCGCTTGTCGCGCAGCTGCTGGGTGACGTGCAGGAGCATGTCGGGTTCGTCCATGATGACCGATTCCAGTTCGGCCGTCGCGTCCTCGTCCGCCTCAAACTCGGCCAGAACCAGGGCTTCTTCGATGGTGTATCCCTTGCCCAGGGCGGCGGCTCCCGTCTCGGTGGACTTGGCTTTGAGGGCACTCTCGACGGTGGTCTTGGTCCGCCCGGTCTTCTTGGCGATCGCGGCGGCGGAGACACCGATCAGGGACAGCTGGTGGTAGGCGTCCGCCTCGTCGGCTTCGGTGAGTTCGGCGCGCTGGATGTTCTCCACCACCTGCGTCACGATGCGTTCGGCTTCCTCGGGGGACTCGATGATCATGACCGGAATCAGGGGCCGGGCGGCTTCGACGGCGGCGCGGGTGCGGCGCTGGCCCATCAGAACGTGCACGGTTCCGTCGTCCTTGCGGTGGGCGATCACGGGTTCCATCACGCCGTGTTCGTTGATGCTGGCCACAAAGTCAGCGGTCAGGGCGGCGTCCTTTCGGACGTTGATGTCCACCGTCAGGGTTGCCGGGTCGAGCATTTCAAGCGTGGGTGTTGCATTCATGTGGTGTTGCTCCTTCTTGCCGAGAAGTTGGGTGGGTGGGGCGACCAATGGTGACCGGCCAGCTCCCCTCTCCCCCCGTTGTTTTTGGCTGCTGGCGAAGCTTGCGGAGCTGTGCACGTGCAGGCCCGTCTACCCGCAGGGCAAGACCCGGGAAATCTTCGAAGGAAATAAGCGACGAAGGAGCGCCGGAGAAGACTTTCCCGGGCCGCAGGCCCCGGAGGAACGAAGGGGCTAGAGGGGCCGGAACGGGCACGTACAATCCGAAGGACAGCAGCCAAAAACGTCGTAGACAAAGCAGGGCCAGGGGGTCCGGAGCTCTGCGACGGCGCGCCCTGAACCCAACAGCCGGCCGCGCCAGCGGACGCCCAACAAACTGGTTGAAGCGCAGCGGAAACCAGGGCGAGCCCCGCGAGCCTGCCCTTGCCCCTGAGTAGGGTTAGGGCATGAGCGATCCGGCTCCACGCCCTGGCCACAACGGTGAAACCAGGCGCGCCAGCGCATGGATGTCACCGAGGACCTGGCGTGTCCTGGCTGTGGTGTTCACCGTCGCCGCGTTCGGATCCGTGGTGCTGGTAGTCGTGGATCTGGCTGTCGGCCGGCCGGCAGCCGGTGACCTCTTTATCGTTTTCCTCAACGGCCTCGCGGCCGTAACCCTGTGGATGCTTGCGCGCCGGACATGACGAAGGGCCGGCACGTTGAATGTGCCGGCCCTTCGTGGGTTTTCCTCGGCAAAAGGAAACTTTTGGGTGCAGCGTCGGTGCTGCTTGCGGTTACAGCTCGTAGTGTCGCTGGTTCTTCCTGGGCCGGTCCACGGGGCCGGTGGCCGGGCCTGCTGTGAGCAGGGCCAGTTCCAGGATGTCTTCAAGGGGACTCGCGTCCGGGGCAACGGTATCGTCCTCGGTCATACGGAATTGATCTGCCACGCTCGGGACTCCTTGGCTGTGCGGGGATGAGGCTCCCTTTCACAGTATCGGCAGTTCCTGCGCGCGGGCTGGAAGTCGCGCCGCCCGCGCAGCGTTCACGCGGCCGGCGGAGCGCAGCGGGGGAGGCCGCCGCGCACCCGGGGGACGCTCCAACGATGAGGGCCGGACCCCTCTTGGCAGTGGATTCCGGCCCTCGTTGAAGTTAGCGCTTCAGGCGGCGGTCATAGGCCTTTTTCGGGTCCCGGGTACAGTCCGCGACGAGGCCACGGTTGACCAGTTCGCCCAGCAGCTCGGCCAGCCGGTATCCGGCGACGTCATCGAGTGCGAGCTTCAAGTACCGGGCGGCGAAGCTGGACCGTCCTTTGAGCCATTCCAGCCAGCCGATCAGGCACAGCATCGGGGCGCGCTGGCCTTCCGGGGTGGCTTTCATCAGCTCGAAGGCGACTTCCTGGGCGGTGTCCACGCGGGCCCAGTCCGGTCGGCTCAGGAACACACCGAGCATGATGGAGGTGAACTGCTCCGGGGCGTGGGGGACGATGTCACTCATCATGTAGTCCCGGATGGTGGGGTGCTGCAGCGCTCCTGCCAGCTGGTGCGCGGTGTGGGTGGTCAGGCTCTTGGGGTCGTCCAGCACCTTGGCCCATACTGCGCGGCTTGCTTCGAGGTCTTCGGGCCAGCCGTCGGGCTTGTGCGCCGCGATAGCCTCGCGTGCCGTCTCGTCTCCGGTAAAGGGGGCGGGGGCGGTAAATCCGGTGACGGCGCTCCCCCGGTAGATCAGGGCGGCGTTGCCGTTGCTCGTGGTGATGGCGTCCAGCGACTGGGCAGGGCAGCAGGTGCTGTCTGTGCAGTGGTAGTTCCGCCACAGTTCGGAGGTCACCAGCCATGCGTCCTGCAGCGGCATTTCTGCGGTTTCCAGTTCACTGCGCAGTGCCTCCACGTGCCCGGCGTAGGGGCGGCCGCCGTCGGTGGTGGTCTCGTCGGTGTAGATGACCAGCAGGCTGCCGGTGGCGGCTTCGTCGGCGGTCAGGTAGCTGACGATGGTCTGGGCGTAACCAACCGGGTCCTGCCCGAAGGGGGCATCCAGGCGCAGGGTCGCGCCGAGCTTGTTGCCCTGCATGGTCATGGCGACGAAGGACTCCGTGGGAGTCTCGCCCAGCGTGTGCGGGATGAAGGCCAGGATGTCGGCCGGGCCGGTGAATTTGATGAAGTCGTTCATGGTGTTGCTCCTTCTTGCCGAGAAGTTGGGTGGGTGGGGCGGCTCAGGTGACCGGCCAGCTCCCCTCTCCCCCCGTTGTTTTTGGCTGCTGGCGAAGCTTGCGGAGCTGTGCACGTGCAGGCCCGTCTACCCGCAGGGCAAGACCCGGGAAATCTTCGAAGGAAATAAGCGACGAAGGAGCGCCGGAGAAGACTTTCCCGGGCCGCAGGCCCCGGAGGAACGAAGGGGCTAGAGGGGCCGGAACGGGCACGTACAATCCGAAGGACAGCAGCCAAAAACGTCGTAGACAAAGCAGGGCCAGGGGGTCCGGAGCTCTGCGACGGCGCGCCCTGGACCCAACAGCCGGCCGCGCCAGCGGCCGCCCATCAACTGGTTGAAGCGCAGCGGAAACCAGGGCGAGCCCCGCGAGCCTGCCCTTCAGCCGGCCAGGGGATATCCCAGCGGCACCACAAGCCCTCGGCTTGCCGCCGGCGGCCGCCAACCGCGCACCTGGTTACTGCGGGATTGGCGGTCCGCCGCCGGCGACCACCAACAAAGGCCGCCCACGACGGCGGACCGCCCGCGGTGACCGGCCCCCAAAGACCGGCCACCCCCGGGCCTATTCGCGGCGGTCATGCAGCGGGACGGCTCCGTAGTGTCCGGCTGCACGGCGGAACCGTGAGTCACTGCTGAATATGAACGTGCCGCCGAACATGTACCACGGTGCGGGTTCGCCTTCCGGTGTGACCGGCTCGGCGTGGATCACGGTTTCGCGCTGGAAGCGCTCGTTTTTGACGAGCCGGACGGCGGGCCGTTCCTCGGTGGCCTCGAAAACCGGGTCGATGCCCTCGCCAATGACGGTTACTTCCATGACGCGGGCGGAGATGCCCCGGTTCGAGAAGTCCGTGTCCAGGGCGTCGCGGTAGACCAGGGCGGTGATGCCCTTGAGGGCGGTGGTGTCGTTGCTCATGTGCTGGCTCCTTTGAAGTCGTGGGGGCTGTACTGCCCGGATCGCGGCCGGGCAGTACAGCCGTTGCCAATGCTGGTTAGGCGGCGTCCCTCACCGCGTAGGGCATCCGGTAGCGGCTGGGCAGTTCTGCGGCGGCCTCCGGCAGGTCTGCCGGGCCTTGGGCCTGCCCGTTCTTCCAGTGGTAGAACGCCTGTTCACTGATTGCGTCCCACAGGCGGGCCTTCGTCCGGTAGTAGGTGCACGTCACGTCGCCCTCGCAATAGGTGGCGATGCCGAACAGGTTGCCGATGCTGTCAGCGGTGCGGGTGACGGCGACCATGACGTAGGGCCACTGGCCCAGGTCCCAGCCGTCACAGCCCCAGCTGGAGAGCACGGCCCAGCCGTGTTCTTCGATGAGTTCCATCCAGTCGTAGCCGCCGTTCATGTGGTAATCGCTCAGCACGGTCACGCCGTCGATGGTTTCCTCCGTGTCCGCGAGGGTTACGGTCTTTTTGCTTACTGCGCTCATGTGGTGTTGCTCCTTCTTGCCGAGAAGTTGGGTGGGTGGGGCGGCTCAGGTGACCGGCCAGCTCCCCTCTCCCCCCGTTGTTTTTGGCTGCTGGCGAAGCTTGCGGAGCTGTGCACGTGCAGGCCCGTCTACCCGCAGGGCAAGACCCGGGAAATCTTCGGAGGAAATAAGCGACGAAGGAGCGCCGGAGAAGACTTTCCCGGGCCGCAGGCCCCGGAGGAACGGAGGGCTAGAGGGGCCGGAACGGGCACGTACAATCCGAAGGACAGCAGCCAAAAACGTCGTAGACACACAGGTTCAGGGGGTCCGGAGCTCTGCGACGGCGCGCCCTGGACCCAACAGCCGGCCGCGCCAGCGGACGCCCATCAACTGGTTGAAGCGCAGCGGAAACCAGGGCGAGCCCAGCGAGCCTGCCCTGTGCGTTGCCTGCGGCGACCCTCACGACAACGTGCAGATAAAGTCGAGTCGTGGCCAATGAGACCAAGAACCCTGTCGGCGAGATTTTGACCTGGACAGCGACTATCGGCGGTGTCGCCGGTCTGATCGGTATGTTCATTCCGATCACTCAGGATTTGTTGAGAGCTACCGGATTGTGGGGTTGGGTCGCATTCGCTGTGTTACTGGCTTTGCTCCCTTGGATCGTCCGTTTTTGGAGTAAATCCCAAGTGCGTGCCGTAGAAGGCGATTTGCGAAAGCGGTGGGAGGGTGAGCAGTTAACTCTTCATCGCAACAATAGAGACCTGATGCTTCTAAAGGAGTGGTTGGCCGGCTGGCATCTCCATGACGACTTCCATGTGTACCTCGTCGAGCAGGTGTATTTCGGCAACCTAGCCTCGTGGTTTGTTCAGCAAATGGATGACCGGAGGCGGATGTGGGAGAGAGATCCGCGCAAGCTTGAAAACCCCCACCTCCGAACCAAGTGGGAAGGATTCAGCCAAGCGGTGGTTGATTTCACGGACAAGATCAACGAATACATGTGGCTCGAATCACTAAGTAAAGCTGAGCGGGAAGCCGGCTACAAAGCCTCGTTGCATATTCCGCCGGAGTGGAAAACACGCGATCCCAGCCGGTACCAGAGAGCGGTTGACGAACTGTCCAAAAGCAGGTCGGCCGTGGAGGTGTCGATTGAGGAGCTATTTGAGGCTATGTACTCGTATTCCGGCACGGCCGGGGATCAACCGGAGCAGGGGAAGTAGGCCGGGCCTTCCTTTTGGGACGCCCGGCCTGTGCCTGTTTTATGAGTCCTGGCCCTTCCGGGTCTTGGCGGTGGCGCGGTAGGCGGTGATGGAAGCGCCAAGTGCCGCCAGGGAGAGCGCGAAATTGATGATGGTCAGAGGCTCCATGATGGTTTCCTTATCGTTGAACAGGACTTAGTCTGGGAAGGAGCCGCTGGCCGCAGCCTTGCGGTTACGACCACCGGGTTCGTAGCTACACCTACTTCCTTGCTTTACGCTTACGCTTCCGAGTTGCCGCTCGGGAGCGTTTGCTCGTTAAGAGCGCGTTCCGCGTGGAGAGCAGAGCGATGACAGCTGTCATCAGACTCACGACCGCTGTCGCGAGCTTGATCGCTTCGTCGATGCTCATGTAGCCACCTCCTTCCTGCCCCGCCGTGCGAGGCCCCGCTGTCGCAGCCGGTCGAGGGTGGGCCGTCAACCCCGAAGAGTGCGCGGGGAAGCCCGCGATATAAGGGAGCCCTGGCGACCGCGTGGGATTGTCCGTGTACGTGGGTTGATGGGTCGGGCCCCCGGCCGGCTACGATGAGCGGCCTTGTACGGAGAACAACCCAGCCAGATGTAAGGGAAAAACAAGCATTTACAGGCCGGAGCGAAGCGAAGGACCATCTCCTGGGCGCAGCGCAGCGCAAGACCAGGGCTCTTGGCCTCCGGGTTATGTCCATTGGCGGGCAGGTGGAGCCCTCCGGACAGCTCAAAGCTGTCCCCACTGGGTATAACACGGGGGCCTCGTTGTCGTACCTCTCCCTCATGATGGGAGCCGGGGGCCACCCCCATGGCCGCCTTTCTCTGGCGTGTCTATTCGAATATATGTTCTAAGGTTGTGCTATGTCGTCCGAGAGTTTTGCGGCCGCGCTGCAGGCGCAGTACGCACGGCGGGCCGGCCCAATCGGGTTGACCGTGGAAGAGCTCGATTTCGAGCACTTCCCGGTCAAGAACGGGTATCCGGGCATTCCGGTGAAGGCGTGGATCCGGTTCCCGAACTGCGCGGAGCTGGTGGACGGCGAGGTCTTTGCCTGGACAGCGAAGGCAGCTGAGGTCACGTGGAAGGACGGGCCGGTCACGTACCGGACCTGGGTGTGGAGTTCGGCGGTCACCCGCCGGGAGGAAATGATGAGCAGGAACTTGGGAGAGCGGACCCGTGGCAAGAACAACAACTGACAACCCCCTGGATGTCCCGGTGCAGGTCCGGTTTACAGCGAAGGGCATTCCCCTGGCCGTCAGGTATGACAACCGAATTTGGGCCGTGGCCGCCGAGCCGGTGCGCTGGTTTACGCGCGCGGAATGGTGGAACACCGCCAAGCGGGCGCCGGTCGGCTGCGGTGACCTGGTCAGCGTCGAGCACTGGCAGGTCCAGGTCCGCCTGACCTCTACCTCGGCGCTGCGCACGTTCGAACTGCGCCGCGACCCACTGTCAGAACAGTGGCTGCTCGCTGGCATCACGGACGCAGGTGCTGCCGCCGCCTAAGCCCGCTAGGAGCCAGTACTCGAAACACGGGTGTCTCTGATTCAGTAGGAGCTACGTGCATCAATGCCGCCCTACAGCGGTGCCGATGCCGCGCCGGCAACGCCGGCAGCGAGAGACTCGAGCGGTGACGGCATGCTCAGTGTGACGTCGTCCGGTTACCAGTGACGCTCGTAGGCGAACTGGCCTCCGGAGGTGACGCCGGGTTGGACGCGGTTTCGTTGTCGATGTTTCTTGGTCATGGTTGTGATGTGTGCGGCGACTCTCAGAACCGTGACTGGTGTGGCGAAATGGCACCCGTGTGATTGAAGAGCCTGTGACACGGATTGTCATCCGAAAAGCATTGTCAGCAGGATTTATCACCTGTTTGGATAAGCGCGGCGGCACGCTGGGTGCCCCCGGCCTGATGAAGGGGAAATATCGTGAAATTCCTCCACGCGCTTCGAAAACCCAAACAGCTAATGGCCACCGCCGCAGCCACCGCCATCCTCGTCGGAGGCATGTCCGTTGCCCCCGCCGAGGCAGCCGGCCGCACCGTGACGGTGAGCTTCAGCAACGGCAACTGCTCAACCGGAAGCTGGGTCAGCTCAGTCCAGTTTGGCGCCGTCCCCGGGGTGACCGCGGTCCCGGTCCGGGGTGGCAACTCGGCCAACGTCCAGCTGCTGAACGGCAGCCGGAACGTCCAGTTCGTCGGCACGATCTGGTGCACCAAGGGCTGGTGGATTTTCACCAAGACCACACCGCAGTACATCAGCAAGACCGTCTTCGTTTCCGGCACGGCAACGCGTGTGACTCTCTAGCAATCGCCAACGAAAGCGGCCCGGTACTGGATGCCGGGCCGCTTTCCCATGTCCTGCGGGCGGACGACGGAACAGGCTACCAGCCGCACACAAACCAGTGACATGGGTCAGGTGCCGGCATTTTGCTCTGCTTCAGAAACCAGCAGATACCGGGCGTCGATCCATCGTGGAGCAGGCGCAGCATTCCTTTACGTTGACGGGCGTTGGCCGCCGTGTCATATGTCGCTGATAGGGTCCGGAAATGGATGAACTGATGACAGCCGCGGCTTCGGGCAGGAATGAACGGGATCTGGGCGGCCGTCTTGGCTACGACGAGGACTTCCTGGGGCGGACGGTACCGGTTCCTGGCCTCCCTGGGGTGAGGACCGTGCTGCTTCCATATACCCATTTTTCTGTTCTGCTGCGCCCGGACAAGCGGCTCGCGGCGGTCACGGCCCTGGGTCTGGATGGGACCAAGCTGATGGACCTGGACCGTGGCGGCATTCCGTGGAGGCTGGATCCTCGGATCCCTGAACTCGAACAGACCGGGGAACGGGTCTACGCGCGCAATGATCTGGATCGGGGGCACCTGGTCCGACGCGCCTCCGCGGTCTGGGGAGACACCGCCGCCGAGGCGGCACAGGCGAACGAGGACACCTTTTATTACACGAACGCGGCGCCGCAGGCAGCCAAATTCAACCAGGGTATGGAACTCTGGCTGGGTCTGGAGAGCTACCTGCAGGAAAACGCCGCCGGCAGCAAACGCAGGATCGTTGTGTTCACCGGCCCCATTTTCGGGGACACCGACCCGGTGTACCGGGGCGTGGAGATCCCGCTGAAATTCTTCAAAGTCGCCGCGTTCCTTTACCGTGGCGAACTGGCGGCTACCGGTTATGTCGTGGACCAGACGCCACTGCTGGCTGATCTGCCCGATGTTCCCCACCCTGGAGTGATGGATGAGGCTCCCCCGTTGGGCCCGTTCCGCACCTTCCAGGCCCCGATCCGGGATATTGCAGCGCTGACCGGGCTCACCTTGGGCCAGCTCGTGGCTGCGGATCGGATGCCGATCGCCGCTGCCCTCCCGGCTGCCCGGGTGACCTCCACGTGGCGGGAGCTGCGCTCTCCCGAAGATCTGGACCTCGACTTCGACCTCGAGGGTTGACGAGCAGTTACTAACCGGCCCGTAACCAGCTGAGCCCGTGTCAGGCGCACCATCCCTACGTCCGTTGTCTTGGGGTGGCTGCTGCCGGCACGGGCGGGGATCTAGGGTGTGAGCTGGGGGTCCAGGGCCCGGACGAGGGCATCGTGGTAGGCGGGATGGGGAAGCTCGCTCCAGCTGACCAGCAAATTCATGCTGATCCAGTGATCGAGCCGTTGTCGTTCCCCAAGGTTCAGGGGTCGCCGCGGCGCATCCGTGCGTGGCCGGAGTCCGATGTCTTCGCTCATGAGGTTGGCCAGTCCCAGGCGCAGGGGATTGTCCCGGAGGCCCAGCGCGTCAGCCGTGACGGCTGCTGCGATGTTTGCTGCTGCACCAACATACAGTGGCCGGCCCGAGGGTCCGTCCGGGTTCGTTGCGGGTTCGCTGGTGTCGGACGGGAGCCACCATGCGTAGGTACCGGCAGTTTGGGGCAGCAGGTGCCTGGCTGCTACGGGGATGCGCCGGGTGAGCAGTGCGGAGTATGGGAGATCTGCCATCCCCTTGAATGTACAGGGAGCTGCCGGGGGCGTCTGACCAGCGGCTTCACGCGCAGACTCAGGCAAGACGGTGCAGGTAGACCGGGCCAGCCAGGGCCCGTCACCGGCCGTGGCGTTCCTCCCCGCTTCCCTGCCGGAACGGCGGCCCCCGGTCGCGGGAACGGGCGTCCTCTCTGCTCCTGGGATTGGGGGTCGCCGTCGTACCGGTAGGCGGCGTAACATCGGCCGCATGCACGAGCGTGACATTGCTGTGGTGCAGCGCCGGCTGGAAGAGCTGGCACCGTTCCTTCGCCGCCTCGGCGAACAGACCCTGGACACGTATCAGCGGGCAGGGGTACTTTCCGCATTCCACGACGCCGAGTTTCCCGTCGCCGACGCGCGGTTCATCCGCCATGGGGACAGGCTTGCCTATCACCCGCGCGGCGCGGTCTATTTCAGTATCAACCGGAAAAGCGGGCTCGCCTTGGCCGGTCAGGACCAAGGGACACCACTGACCAACGCACTCGTCCCTTACGTCTGGCTGGGACGGGTGCAGGATGTCCAGGGCAGCTGGAGCGAGGAATCCCCCACAGAGCCGTTCCCTCCACCACGGCTCCTGCTCGATGAGGAGTCCTCCGGACTCTTCATCGCCAGTATCAGCAGAGGCGGACCCTCACGAACGATCTTCGTACCGCTGGAGCAGTATCTCTCCGAACGCGCCCGGCTGTTCACCGACGCCTTCCACGCGTCCAGAGCAACGGCGCAGGGCACAACATAAACCGCGGCCATGCACAGTCGGGGGGAAAGTCACCTTTCCCTGCGGCGACATCGTGGCGCTGACCCTGAACCGCTTACGGCTCACTCACGAAATTCAGAGGCTCATCATGGCCTGCGATGTGGGCCGGGCCATTGTGGTGAGGCGTCCCGGTACCGCGCCGGCAGCCGGACGATTTCGAGTTCGGACATGTCCAGGAGCCGCCGGCCTCCTGTGAGGGTGTCCAGAATCCAGAACAATCCCAGTTCCGGGGCCGTGTCGGTGACCGGGCCGCGGTGCACGAGGTTGCTGTTGTAGAACGCCTCAACCGCGTCCCCCGGCACCAGGTCCTGGCACGAGTCGATAACAGCGGGCTCATCGATCATGGTTCGTCCTTTCAACATCCGAAGGGCACCCCCAATATCAATGATCCCGGCGCAGGGTTACCCGCAGGTGTCTCGAAGATGGTTTCTTGACGGATGTTTCCGAACGCAGCCCAGCCCGCGGATGCGCAGCGCATCCTCACGGTTGGTGCCCAAGCCCCGAGGCGCGGCCGTCCGGCCGGGCGAAGAAGGAACCCCCGCCGTTGAATGGCAGGGGTTCCCGGGGGCACAATTTTTCACTCGGCGATAGGCTCCGTCGCTGTCAGCGGTTCAGCCTGTCTTTCGCGGCATGCTCAACCAGAATCGGCACGTAGTCCCGGACCCTGCCGGTATCCAACGAGCGGTGTTCCTGCTGAACGATCTCCTCGATATGCTCCCGCGGGACCGTTGGATACTTATCGGCGAGCCGGTCCACCACATGGCCGAGTGCCCGCAATTCTTCATTGACTCCCATTTCAGGATTGTCAGCTCCGACCGGCAGATGTTCAAGACTGGTTTATACACGCCCGCCATGCTGCAGATTCCCTCGACGGCGGCGCTCCCCTTACCGGCCCTCATTCATGCTGCGGATACCCGGCTGCAACCTTTCCCCGTCATGCTGGCCGCATGAACACCACAGAGCTCCCGCCCGCAACCAGGAAAGGTAGCGCAGTGCGCTCCACGGCAGACCTGTCCTGCGGGGACCATATCGAGGCGGTATATGGCGGTGCCGTGGCCCATCGAGGGCAGGTCATCAGGATCGCTCCCGGACGCGAACTGTTCTGGATCACCGACTGCCCGGGCGGGACCCGACGACTGCTGGACCTGACCGAGTTCGACATCACTCACCTCTAACCGGCGTTGCTCCGCGGACTATGAAAAAGCCCCATTTGGTGCGGGAATCGGCCGTGGATCCCGGTCCACGGCCATCCCGGCCCCGTAGCGCTGAGGTATGAGTTGCTGCCGCTGTGCTGCTGGGATGCGGTGATTCCGGATGGTTCAGCGGGACCGGCTCCCCCAAATGGCTGAGACCGGGAGCCAGTCCCGCCTTTCTTGGCACCTGCCCCGAACGCCAGGGATGCACGTTCCCATCCCGGCAGTGCGGGGCAGACACCGTCGCATTATCGTCGTGCAGAACCACGTCGTCAGACAACGAATTCCAGGTGAACAGTTAACAATCCGGCGCGCAGGACCCCCGGGAACCCGCCCCGACCCGCAGAACGCTCGGACGGGCCGGGATCACGGCCGGGGGTTCGGGCTGGATCCCGGGGACCGGAAGTAGTCCAGCTGGGTGGCGGCGAGCTGCCAGGCCCGGTGCATGGCAGCATCCGAGACCGCGGCGGGCCCGGTGTTGCCGCTGACCCGATAGAGGTCACTGGCCCATTGAAACTCCGCCGCGGCATCACGGTAGAGGGCTTCATCGAACAACCGCAGACCAATCTGATGCCGGACCCTTGCTTCCCGGACCGGTGTCCCGGCCAGGCGAAGGGCTTGTTCGTGCAGCCGGGCGGCGTCACCCCACCGGTAGCGTCGTTGCAGGATGCCGGCCAGAACAAGGAGCAGCTCCAACGGCTCTGCCGAGCTCCTCAGCAGGGCCAGCCCTTCCTCCAGTGCCTGTTCCTCCTGACCGAGCAGCGTCATCAACCATAATTTCTCGGGATCCGGACACACAGGGATTCTCGCCCGCGCCGCTGCGGCATCAACGATGTAGTCACGCAGGGTCGCGGGGTCGGTCCGCCATAACTGTTGAGCGTTATCCATCCCCACTGTCCTGATCACGGGCCGACGTCCTTGGTAACCCAAGAGTAACCGCTGACCACAGAGCCCCGGCCGGGTCAGCGCAGAGGAAAAACCTGGACGCCCCGGACGCGCCCGCCTGGAAGACCAACCAGCAGCTGGTGGCGAGGAAAGCCCGCCGGTGGGGGGACCGACAGGCTTTCGGGTTCGACCCTACGGGAACGAGATTTCCCTATCGAATAGACCGATTCCCGGGCGGGTCTCCCACCCGTTGATCCCCCCGGCGGCGGCCCCGGGTTCCGGGAGTTTCGGCACTGGTCGCTCCGTGGGGCCTGGTCCTAGAATCGGTGCACGGCCGGCGCAGATGGCGCGCTGCGGGGTCCGTTGTTGCCGGCGCCACGATTATGGAGGCGTCCTGTGGCCAGCATTCATCCAGCACAGCCTGTACCCACGGCCGGGTCGGGAGGCCGGGCATGACAGCGCGGGACAGCACCGAAACGGAGCGCAAGTACGATCCAGGTCCCGGACCCGGGATACCGGAGCTGACCTCGATCCCCGGTGTTGAGGAGGCCGGGGAGGCCTCCGAGACGTCGTTGGAGGCTGTCTATTACGACACCGGAACCTTGGAGCTCGCGGCCCGGGGCATGACGTTGCGCCGGCGCACGGGCGGTGTCGACCCTGGATGGCACCTGAAACTGCCCGCCGGCCCGGACAGCCGCACCGAAATTCACAGTCCGCTCGGACAGCCCGACCATGTCCCGGCGGAACTGCTCGACCGGGTCGCGGCCATCACCCGCGGCCGCGACCTCTCCCCCGTTGCCCGGCTCTCCACCCGGCGCACCACCTACGCCCTGCACGGGGCGGCCGGTGAACATCTCGCGGATTTCACCGACGACGCGGTCCATGCCGTCCCGCTGCGCGGTACGGGCCCGGAATCGCAGTGGCGGGAATGGGAGATCGAACTCGTCCACGCCGGACCGAAATTCTTCTCCGCCGCGAAACCAGCGCTGAAAGCTGCCGGAGCCGTCCCATCAGCCCACGCCTCCAAGCTCGCCCGTGCCCTGGGCGGATCCTGGCCGGAAAAGAAGGCCACCGGCACCCGCCCGGCCCGGAAGAAAGGACCGGTCCGTGACGTCGTGACCGGTTACGTAGGGACACAAATCAGTGCCCTGCTCGCCCAGGACCCCGGGGTGCGGCGTGGCGACCCTGACACCGTGCATCAGATGCGTTCGGCCGCCCGCCGGACCCGGTCCGTGCTGCGGACCTACCGCCCCCTGTTCGATAAAGAAACCGTGGCCGGGTTGGAACGGGAACTGCAATGGCTCGGCCGGATCCTGGGCCGGCCCCGGGACGCCGAGGTAATGCGCCGAAGGATCCTCGCGAACCTGGACACCCTGGCCCCGGCGGAGGCCTCCGGTCCCGCCCGTGGACAGCTGGAACACGAACTCGACACCACCTACAACGCCGGCTACCAGCACGCCCTCACCACCCTGGAGTCGCACCGGTACTACCGGCTCCTGGACGCCCTCGAACGCTTCCGCGACGCCCCGCCCGCCAAGGCCAAAGCCGCCCGGAAGGCCCGCAAGGCCAGCGCACGATTCGTGAACAAGGCCGCCCAACGACTGGATAAGGCCCATCGGGCCGCTACCAAGGCCAGGGAAACCCCCGGCTACGACACCGCGCTCCACCAGGTCCGCAAGGACGCCAAACGACTGCGTCACGCGGCCGAGTCCGTCCTGACCATTCACGGGAAACGGGCACGCGCCCTGGAAAAAACCAGCCACCGGATCCAGAGTATCCTCGGCGACCACCAGGACGCGGTCGTCGCCCGCGACCTCCTGCACCGGCTGGCCGCGGCACCGGACATCGCTCCCGGAACCGCCGGCGTCTACCAGAGCCTGATCGAGCAGGAAACCCGGACCGCAACAAACGCCGAAACCGCATATCGCACACTCCGCAAGAAAGCCCGCGGCCGTCGCGTCTAAACGCTTACCAACATCCCGCACCCGTGGACGCAAAGGTGGGTGACGGGCCCTGACAAGATGGGCCATGATCTGACCATGAGCCACTCCGGGAAGATCCGACCCTGGCGGCTTCCGCCGGTCCTGCGTGGCTATAAGATCGAGTGGCTGCGGCACGACGTGGTGGCAGGCGCCGCGCTCTTCGCGGTGCTGGTCCCCGCGGGCATGGCCTACGCCCAGGCGGCCGGCCTTCCGCCGGTGACCGGCCTCTACGCCACCGTGGTCCCCCTCATTGTCTACGCAGCAGTGGGGCCCTCCCGCGTACTCGTACTGGGACCGGATTCCGCGCTGGCCCCGATGATCGCCGCCGCCCTGGTTCCCCTGGCCGCAGCCAACGAACAAAGATCCGTCGCACTGGCGGGCCTCCTGGCGATCCTGATCGGAGCCATGATGCTGATCGGATCGGCGCTGAGATTAGGACTCGTCACAGGACTGCTCTCGAAGCCCATCCGGCTCGGCTACCTCAACGGCATCGCCTTGCTGGTCACGGCGTCCCAGCTGCCCACCCTCCTGGGGATCACCGTGGAAAGCGGCTCACCCTGGGAGAAACTCCTCGCGGCCGCGCCCCGGGTCCTTGCCGGCGAAACCAATCCGACCGCACTGGCGGTTGGGCTGGCCTCCCTGGTGCTCATCCTGATTCCCCGCATGCTGAAATGGAGGATCCCCGGCGTGCTCATCGCCGTCGCCGCCTCCTGCGTTGCCGTCGCCGTGCTGGGGCTCCACGACCAGCTCAAAGTCACCGGCGCACTCCCGCAAGGGCTGCCGGCAACGGCACTCGGCGGCCTCGGCTGGGCAGATGTGGTGGCCCTTCTGCCGGCCGCGGCGGCCATCGCCCTGATCGTTTTCGTGGACACCGGAACCCTGTCCCAGTCCTTGGCCGCGGCGGAAGACAGCAAGGTTTCCGGCAACCACGAAATGGCAGCCCTCGGTGCAGCGAACGCCGCCAGCGGGCTGCTGGGAGGCTTCCCCGTCTCTGCCAGCGCCTCGCGGACGCCCGTAGCGGTGGAGTCCGGATCAAAAACCCAGCTCACCGGAGTTGTCGGCGCCATCCTGGTGATCGGCTTCATGCAGATCGCACCCGGCGCCACCGAATTCCTGCCCGCAGCCACCCTCGCCGCCATCGTCATCGCCGCTGCCGCAGGAATAGCCGACCCCGCCGGCGTGCGCCGGCTCATCCGCATGAGCCGCAGCGAATCACTGGTAATGCTCGCGGCCTTCCTGGGGGTAACGGTCCTGGGCGTCCTCCCGGGCATCGCAGTCGCTGTCGGCCTCGCCATACTGGACTTCCTGCGGCGGGCCTGGGACCCGTACCGTGCCGAACTCGTAGATGTCCCGGGAATCCCCGGCTACCACGATGCGAGCCGCCATCCGGAAGGCGACCGCATCCCCGGACTGCTGATCCTGCGCTTTGACGCACCGCTGTTCTTCGGAAACGGCGCCCTCCTGGGAACCTTCGTCCGGGACACATGGGGCGCGGCACCACCAGGCACCGAACGCGTAGTGCTCGCAGCCGAACCCGTAACGGGAATCGACACCACGGCCCTGGACGAACTCGTGCAGCTTGATGAATGGCTGGCCCGGCACGGTGTGGACCTGGTATTCGCCGAGCTCAAAGGACCGGTCAAAGACAAACTCCTGCAATACGGCATGGGCTCCCGCTTCACCCCGGAGCACTTCTACCCCACAGTGAGCCAGGCCGTGCGCTCGTTCCAACGGGAACGGTGAGCCGGCAGGAGGTGTGCAACATATTGGGTGATATTCACCATCCGGCGGCCCAAACCCCACCATCCAGAGGGGTGTCTGCAGTTACCGTGAGCATCATGCACATTCTTGAGGCCGCGACACTGATCAACGCCCGGACCTCCACCGTATGGGAAATCCTCACCGACGCGGGCAACTACACCGTGTGGGAATCAGGGATCACCGACATCGACGGAGAAGTCCGCAACGGAAGCACCATCCGCGTCCGGACGACCAGCAGCGGTGAGCGCCGGTACCGGCTCCGTGTGGAACAAATCCCGGGCGAGGTGATGACCTGGACCGGCGGCCTGCCCCTGGGGCTCTACAAGAACGTCAGGACATTCACCCTGTCCACCGAAGCGGCGATGACGCACCTGCGCGTGACCGAAGAACACACCGGTCCTCTCGCCGGTCTCCTCGCAAAGCCCGTCCCCAACGCCCAGCAGTCCTTTACCAAGTACGTCCAGGCCGTGAAAGCCCGCGCCGAGCTGTTCGGCTGACCACACCACAGGCCGGCAGGAATCCCAGTCGATCAGCATCCGGCGAGGATCCATCCGGCTATTTGCGTTCCGGCCTTGACCGGTAGACATGCCCGGGAGTCAGCGGTGTTCCTTCAAACATCTGCGGGACGGTCACCAGGTGATAGCCCTGGGTTTGCAGGGTCGTGATCAGGTCTTGCTGGCCCGCGATCGTGGTGGGGTCCACGTCATGCATGAGCACCACCGCGCCCGGGGTGATTTCCTTGAGGATTTTCGGGACGAACACCCCCGGGTTCTTGCTCTGCCAGTCGAGCGAGTCGACGGCCCAAAGAATCAACGGCTTACCGACCGCCATCTGGACTGCAGCGTCCGCGGCCCCGTACGGCGGCCGCATCAGCGCAGGGACCGATCCCGTCGCAGCCCGGAGCGCGGTGTCGGTCCGGTCAATTTCGCTCCGGACCGCCGCCGGCGACAGCTTGGTCAGATACGGGTGGCTGAAGGTATGGTTGCCGATACTGTGCCCGGCGTCCGCGACCTGCCTGGCGATGGCCGGGTTGGCGGTCGCGTTGGAGCCGGTCATGAAGAATGTCGCCTGCACGTTCTTCTCTTTGAGGATGGCCAGCAGCTGGGGTGTTGTCCTGGCATCAGGTCCGTCGTCATAGCTCAACGCCGCGCACGGGACCAGATCACAGTTGACGTGTCGCTGCGCCGGCGGCACAGCCGGCGGGGACACCGGGGCGGCCCGCAACCCGCCCAAAACTTTTCGGCCGACCTCACTCAACATCGCATCGGCGTCCCGCGCACCGATGGTTCTTGTCTGCCTGGCCTGGCCGCTGCCTGCCGGGTGCTCCGTGCTGATATGCAGGTCGCCGGAAGCATCCAGCACCACATCATTCAAAGCCAGAGCTTGCGACGAGGGGACGGCGATGCCGGCCGGGACACCAGTCACCCGCGCCCTGATGCCGTCCAGGGCCTCTGGCCGCAGCAGCTCGGCACCCCGATGAACCTCTCCCGAAACCGTGTCAGCGTAGATGGTCGCCGAACTCCCCGACCGGGTCCCATCCGAGCCCGTGTCGGTCGTTTCTTCCCGGAGGACAACGACAGTTCCCGCCGTCAGCACCGGCTCCGCCGAAACTGTGAGGGCCGGGACCCGGGGCGGTGACGTGTTCAATGCCATCGCCGGGCGGTAGCGGCCCCCGCCAGGGGCCGCGGTGGTGTCCAGGATGCCGAGCAGCCAGGAATCCAGATACGCATTCAAGCCAGGCATCCCGTCGACATACGCCCAGGACGCTTTCACCTGGCGTCCGCCGACGTTCGCGCTCAACGACATCGGGTAACCACCCCGCACAGCAACAGGGGCCCGGAACACCTCCGACAACGGGGCCCGCGGCAGCACCGGCAAATTCCCGTCGATCGTCACGGTTGCCTGCGACCGCTGGAAGGCCACCGGAGATCCGGTGACACCATCACTGGCGCAAACAAGCCCCAGCGCACCTAACCAGCCCACCGCGATCAGCGCGGCGGCCGCGACCGGGCCGCGCCGGAGCCATGGGTTTTGCCTTGCCAACGAAACAAACTCCTCGGAGCTTCAAGTCGGTTGTCGGCCGCCCGTCCCCGAAACCAGGTCCACCGTGCAGCTAATCCCACAACCCGGAACGAGACCATCAGAACACCAGCATCATAAACGAGCGATGTCACCAGAACATGAACAACGCCCACAACGACAGCATCCGAGGGCTGGCTAATCAGCATGCTTACTAATAGGTTGGATCAGGTGGCTAGTGGCATGCATCACACCACACTCAAGCCCGGAAGGGCATAAATCAGCAATCTCAAAGTTCCGCCGGCGTTCTGCATGGGGGCGGAAGACCGGGGGTTCACGCAGACGGATTCTCCGGATTACGCTGCGCCCCGGAAGCCAGATCAACGCCGCAGATGCACTGGCTGCGCGGGAGCGCTACCTGTCCATTACTTGTCACAGCCACTGGCGGCAATACTCACGAATTCCCTGGCAGAGAACGATCACAAGTTGATTGTGGCGGAAAGTGGAGACACCTCGTCAGTCTCAACACGGCCTCCGGGTCGCTCTGAAACAAGGGGGACTTGTTCGAACCGTTCAAACATAGGTAACATCAGTGGTGCAAAGGGCAGTAGCCCCGAGAAGTGGGTCTGGCAGTCTTCCGGATGGTATGACGAGCCGGACCCGCGTTGTTTAAGGGTTGCAGTCCACGATGTCCTGAACCAACGGTGCAACCTTGCGAATCCAGCCTCCACCCTTCTGGTGGCACCACGCCACGGCGTCGCTAACCCAAAGGAGTGGCTCCTCGTGAGGCTGACAGTGCATGTACTGCAAGACATCACCCGCCCCAAGAGACTTAAGGTGCTGGGCAATAACTCGGCGGTCCGCCTGTTCCAGTGACTGGTCGCTCTCTAAGACAAGCTTTCTTGCGCCCGCAACCGTTAGATCCTCGATCAGGCGTTCCAAACACAACGGCCTGGCAGTCTTGTCCGGCATGTTCCGTGCGACATAAAGCCTGGTTGTCAGTCCGGCTCCAATGGCGCCATTCAGAAATGTGTTTCTGGAAGCGTCACTTTCACTCTTGAAGTGGACGCGTCGCTGTCCTGCCCTGCGTAGGGCACTAATAGCACGCCTTGCGTCGGCGACGTCCGCAGGCGCAATTACAGATGCCGCCACGTAGTATGCCTTTGATTTCGACTCATCAACAAACACGTGCGCACCTGAAGGGATCTGCTGATGAGCTCGGCCGGCGGATTTTAAATCCATGTATCTGCATGCGGCCCCTATCCGGGCCGCTACTCCCCTTCAGCCTGCACGCCGGGGATCGCCAGAAGAACTTTCTGCACGTCCTGCGCTGAGAAAAACCCACTGTATCCTCCGCCGCGAAGCCGCTGGCGCCACAGTGGTTTGAACACTCTTAACATGGCCCGGTACTGGGGAAGCATTTGGCTGTGGGAGTTACCCCTGTCGTTCTGAGGGCTAAACGCTGCCTCCTGCTCTGTCCATCGACCCGATTTGACTAGGAACTCGGCGTAGTTCGCCAAGCGGCTTTCGTCCGAGTCGTTAAAATCAAATCCCTTGAACGTTCCGTAATACTCCGCGTCTTTCACCTTGACCTGGTCCCAACCATCCTTGCCCAGCTTCTTCACACTGAACTGGATCACACGGAACATGTCCAAAATGTCCCACACCAATTCGCATTCCGCACGACTGGTGGGTTCGGAAATATCTATGAACTCGGCCGGGTACTCCCCGACATACCCGTTCTCCAGAACCTTCAGGGCCTGAACTTCCTGGTCATGGTCGTAGTAGGAATCATCAAGACCTCCTCGAGTGGCAAGAAGGTTCCGGTGAAGGAGTTGAAGCACCTTGCGTTGATAAGGCGTTAAGGACACTTCTTCGGCCTGATCTGGCCTATCAACACCAACGTCCCCCGATGCCTCGAGACGCAAATACATCTCCAGCGCCTCACGCACGAAGTCGCTTACTTGGATTCCCCGCGCGTCTGCAGCCTCGTCAATGCGGGCTTTGACCTCATCCTTCAAGCGAATGGTTACGGTCGCCATGGCGCCCTCCTTTTCAGTCCGAGCCCGACACTAGCATGCGTAATCAGGTATTACAATAATCAGTACCGTAATACGCTACTACGAGAGGAGGCTCCCTAAAGGCTCTACTCAAAGCGAATCTGGCGTGCGTGAGCGCAGCGGCGCCACTTCGGGCGCGCAAGGGTATCGCTCCAAAGTTCTTCATCGGCACCTGTGCCGATGAGCGAGGCAACTTCCGACCGGACCTCGAAGATGGAGAGCCGCAACAGCCGGCGGTCGACGATGGGTACCGCTGTAGGGGTGTCCCAGTTCCTTGGAACCGGAACACCCCAGTGAAACACTCCCCCCGCGGATCAGATCAACGATGTGACTGTTATTTCAGAATGCCGGTTTCTGCTGATTCCGACGAAGAGGGTTTTGGCATCGGCCTCGACGAGCTAAAGGGTCTTTGACTTTTGAGAACGCTCCTGACAGGGTTGGCGGACAGAAGCCTCTAGGAAGGGCTGCAGAGAATGACCGGAGGCGGACCGCCTCGCCTACCACTTCGGTAGATCAACGTCTCTCTGAGCCCTCCCTAGAGGCTTCTGACTTTGTCAGGCATTTGAACCAAGGCTCGACCCGAACAGTCCCAACCGCGTCCTGCGGATAAAGCTTGACTCCGTGGCCGTGAATCTGCCCCCACTCTGACGCCGTGATCTGGTGCTTTATAGTCTCAAGATGGGCAGTGTTAGCCGCTGTCTGACCACAATGGAATGCTCCGCTATAGAGATCAGCAATTTGGAGGCCGGCGTAATCCCCATTTTGTCTCCAAACTGGCGGCCACATCATGTTTTCCCAGGGCGTTTCGAGCTCGTGTGCTCGGGGATGTAATGCGCAGCTATGGAGGTACTTTTTTGTGACCTCGTGGTCCACACCTCCCACGACGCCGAGCCTTACGTGAGCGACCCGTTCACCTCCTCGCCAGTTCTTTGCAGCTCGGACTACACGCTCGAGAAGGAGCTTGATCACGTAGTTGTATGACAGTTCGTGTGTCGTTGTCAGGTAGTGAGCACTCAAAGAGGGCTTGTGCATCGTAACGGTGGCGACCTTTGCACCGGGCAGATTGCGTAGCCGGTTAAATGCGTATGTTCGGCGCCACTCGTCACGCTGACGAAGATGCTTCTTCCAGTGAAGTTTCTCATTCTGGGGCACTTGGAAGAGTGCCTTCAGGCCACCGATGACATACGTCAGATCTTGATCATTTTCAGCCGCGATCATGACTGCGGTTGCAGTGAAATAGTCCGACTGCCTGGTCTTTCCGAAGTTTCGATCGCCTGACTCATCTACGTAGACGTTAATACGCTTGAGTCGACGCTTCTCCACGGGTGTCGTGTACTCAACCGCAAAAAAGCCGTTCAACAGGACTCCGAGCGTTCCAGCACCGCAGGTATTAAGCGCGTGTCCCTGGCGGCACTCCCAGGTCTTGTTTTGCCCGCCATCGCGCGCCGCTCCCCCATCAATCAGTGCGTTGTTGTCACCACAATTATGCGTTGTAGGTGCACCCACAACCGGATGTGGCATGTCGGCCTCCGTTCCGGAAGGGTATTTGAAGAGATCGTGTGAATCGCTCTGTCGAAGGGGCCGGCATAGGTAACGTCTCCGTGGGCTCGATGGACGGGCGCACTCTCTCGAGTTTTCGCCCGCACTAGGCCTGATATGGGATGCCCCGTATCAGTAGAGCAAAAACCCTCCATGACTACGCCAGATGTCCCACTTTCTTAGAAGCGGGACGTTCGTGGGTGGGCGCCCGTGGCGGTCAGTGCCGGGCGTCGCAATTGGGTGTCCGGAGGAAACCCACTGCAGGACGTCCAGACCGACGCCTAGACTTCGGGTATGTATACGGGGGAAATGCCGGTTGATGAGTGGACGCCCCTGCGTCAGATGCGCCGTACTCAGAAGTCCGGCCCCCGACCGGTTATTGAGCACTTCGGGGAACGTCTGAGGCAAAGCAAGTTCGGTCACCAGCTGACCCGTGAAATGTACGCCATTCCGAACAAGAAGCCTTCGGCGGTTAGGCCGCGTGAGTTCGTGGGCGAGGCATTCTGGGCCTCACAGGCATGGGCCTACGAGGACGAGGGGCATACGGTCCTTTCAGATGACTTCTGCCGGCAGCAGCGCGATGACGCGCTGGAGAACTTCGACCTGAACATGGCCTTTTTTGCGACGCTCCGGCCCGATGCTTTCGAGGCCACCCTGGCCGAGATGCTGGCCAAGAATAAGCAGCTGCGAGAGGTGACTGATTTAAAGACTCTCGACTGGGAGGAAGGCGCCTACGTGATGGTGCTGGACAGGTACCGGCAGGCCTACATCGGCCAGGCCGTAGATAGGAGGGCACGCATCCGCAGGCACTGGACCGCCAACAAGCAGTTCGACCGGCTCCTGTGGGGCCACAAGCACCAGTCGGTCCTCTCGGTTGATTCCTTCCGGGCACTGGACACGACCAGGATCTTTGCCGCGAAGACCATCAACGCGGACCGGCTCGAGCGAAGGCTGGTGAAGAACTTCCCACCAGACTTCCTGCTCAACCGCATCGAGGGCGGAAAGTTGAGTGCTGTGCGTGGGGCATTCATCGCCACTGAGGTCAAACGGCGGCAGCTGGTTGTTGAGCCGGGATTTTGAAGTGCCCGCGAACTTGCCGGGTCCGTAACCTTGGCGTCCCATAAGCTGTCCCAAAAATAGGGTGGCGTTACGCGGCTGCGGACTCGACTTCTGGGACGTCGTTCCTGCTAAGAGCCCGAGTCAGTGAGGAAACACTGACGCTAAGCCGCTCAGCCGTTTCCTTCAAAGTCTTTCCTTCGCTGCGCAGCTGCCGAGCCGTTTCCAGTTTCCCTGGCGTCATCGACCGTGGGCGGCCGCCGAGCCGGCCTCGCGCTTTAGCTGAGGCCAACCCAGCCTTTGTTCTTTCCGACAGCCGCGATCGTTCGTATTCCGCGAGGGAAGCGAACATGTCAAAGATGAGCTTGCCGTGGGCACTAGTCGTATCCAGCCAAGGTTCAGCCAGGGAACGGAAACCTATCCCCCGCCGGCCCAGCACTGTGACGATGTCCGCAAGGTCGGAAGTACTACGGCCTAGCCTGGTCAAGTCCGCGACCAACAGCACGTTGCCCGGCTGCAGATAATCCAAGCAGTCCTTCCAGCGTGCCCTTGCCTGGGTAGCCCCGGACGCGTACTCCTGAAAGACGCGGACTGCTCCGGCAGCTACCAAGGCGTCTACCTGCGAATCGAGCGATTGACCACGAGTACTGACCCTCGCATAGCCGACTATGTTCCTAGGCACGTCAAAAACCCTCTCATCACCCTTTTGATTGTGTCAACGTGATCGG
>NZ_QEHL01000064.1:0-421 GCF_003116525.1 Pseudarthrobacter sp. AG30
GCACCCTCAACGATCCGCCGGATCGCGCTGGTGGGAAAAGCGGCGGATCAGATCCGGGAGATGTTCACGCCGCATCGGTGGTGAAAACAGATAGCCCTAGAAGCGATCAATCCCCAGCGATTTTAACTGCGTAAATTTCGCCAGTGAATCCACCCCTTCCGCCACACAGCGACTGTCGCTTAACTGGCAGTAGTAGGCCAGGCTTTTTATTAGCGCAAGCGCCTTCGGATCGTGCTGGGCGTCGTTGACGATGCTCATATCCAGTTTATACGCATTGAAGTGCAGTCGACGCGCCGGAAAGATAACGCTCCCCTGAGAAAAGCAGTCGTCCAGCATCACGCGCACGCCAGCACGTTGCAGCTGCGCCACGTGGGCGGCGGAGCGGCTCTGATGGCGAAAATCGATAGTTTCAGCATATTCC
>NZ_QEHL01000065.1:0-338 GCF_003116525.1 Pseudarthrobacter sp. AG30
GCATTCAAGGCATCGTCGAACAGGTGTCGCCAATGAAGGGACAAAAAACGGTATCTGGATGAAAATATTAAATTTATTTTTCCTGTGAATGTATTCGAACGCTAGCGGATTATTTTTCAATGATAAGGATTTGTTAATTTTATGGAGGGAAAAATAAAATACTTTATTATTGCTTAAGTTACAGTTAACTCGTGGTGCTGTTTTTATTTTCATGGATTATGGTTACACTTATCATCATTAAGTAATCAGTATGGTTTGAGCGGCTCAGTTTTTTGATCAGGACCGTTTCTTCACTGCCACTCATAGCCTTGATATATTCCTAAAAATTTCTTTTGCTA